>NZ_JXAQ01000012.1:0-18997 GCF_000815295.1 Bacillus sp. MSP13 | reverse complement strand
AACCTGACATGGCGTCAGGTTTTTTGTTTTAGTTAGAATAATAACAGCAGGCCCGCAATCGCAGGAGTCAAGAAGATGGCCGATTTCAGAACCACCTTTGGCATAAGGTTGGTGAATTTCGCGCCTACATAGGCACCGCACATCGTGCCGATCAAGACTTTCATCAGCAGTATATAATCGACATAACCTTCTGTGATGTATCCGATTCCTCCACCTACAGCGAGAGGAATGATCACAAGCATCGTCGTTCCGACAGAATGGCGGATGGACAGGTTCAGCATGATCATTAAACCGATTTGAATAAAAGGCGCCGACCCAATGCCGAAAGTGCCGGAAAGAACGCCGGAAACAATGCCTAAAATGATCGCTCTCGTATACGTTGAAAGGTGGCTCTGATTCATTTGAGCCTTCTCTTTTAAAAGAAACAATCTGATTAAAATGAGAATCGCTGATAAAAACAACATCCCAGCCGTCAAGTAGTGTAGCAAATCAGACGGAATAAAGGATGTCAGCTTGGCGCCGAAAAATGAGCCAACCGCAGCAAAGCATCCGACTGTTAAGCCGATTTTCATCTGAATGTTGCCTTCACGATAATGGCTGTACGCCCCTGATAAGCTGGTAAAAGCCATGCCGGCGAGAGAAGTGCCAAGAGCCGTATGAATCGGGATATGGAAAAGAAGAGTTAAAAGTGCAATGACAAAGCCTGCTCCTCCGGCACCAATAAAGCCTAAAATAATTCCCAAAAGAAACATAACTAGAATAATGAGCATATTTTTCCTCCATTGAAAAGATCTAAGAATGTAAGAGTGCGCTGTTTTGGCGGAGGTATGGCGGCTCATTGACGATGAAAAGCATGCCGGTTTTTCAGTTGCCAGTAGTCCGTCGACCGTCGTTCAGCAAACATATCGTACCTCAAATTCTGAGATCTGACAAGGCAGTTTGTTGCTTCCCATTACCATCTGTTATATGATTTTGATGAAGAAAAGCCCATGAATATATTCAAAAGAGGTATTATATATGGACGATTTTAAATTAGACAAACCGACTCCTTACTACCTGCAATTTTATAACCAGCTGAAAAAAATGATCTTCAACGGAACTTTTAAGCCGGGGGAACGGATCAACGAAACACAACTGGCGAAAAGCTTTGGTGTCAGCCGATCTCCGATAAGGGAAGCGATGCGGCTGCTTGAAAAAGACGGTTTGTTAAAAGCAGATGACCGAAATGGATTTTCTATTACATCGTTAACGGCAAAAGATGTAGATGAGATTTATAAAATCAGAATTCCGCTGGAGCAGCTGGCAGTTGAGCTAGTCATAGAAGAAGCGGATGAGGAAGAGCTTGCCATTCTTGAAAAACAGCTTGAAGAAACAGAAAAAGCCATTCACAGCGGAACAGAAGATACGGAAATCATCAGCTTAAACCAAAAATTTCATGAGCTCCTTGTCGATTTTAGCCATAACAGACATTTAAAAAATTTGCTTGAGCATGTCAATGATCTGATTCACTTTTGCAGAATCCTAAATTATACTGGCGACCACCGTGCAGAAACGATATTGAGTGAACACCGCAAGATATTTGAAGAAGTGAAAAAGAAAAATAAAGAAGCGGCCAAACAGTATGTGATGGCTCATTTCAACCATGACTGTGAGCATTTGAAACATGTGATTGGAGAAGGAAAAGAGAATTAATCTGCGTGATCCGGTACCAGGGGGAGCTTCTCCTTGGTTTTTTTGTGTTCACAAACATATAAAAGGGCTCCCGTTAATACCATTTTATGATGGATTTATTAACGAATAATGGGGGTTACACATGTTTATCCATATCGTCCGGCCTGGTGATTCTTTGTTTTCCATAGGCAGAAGATACGATGCTGCTGTTGATCAAATCCGGGGTGTGAACGGGTTAGAAGAAACGAATATCGTGCCCGGTCAGGCTCTGCTTATCCCTCTTTATGTGTATACGGTTCAGCCGGGAGACACGCTGACCGACATTGCGGCAAAAGCGTTTGTTCCGTTAGAGCGCCTGCGGGCCGCAAACCCGGGCATCAGCCCAAATGAATTGCAAGTCGGAGCAAAAATAACGATTCCTTCTATCTCAAATTACATTGCGGGAACGTTAAGTTTTTATGTGCTCCGAACCCCCGATCTCGATCGGGAATTAATTAATGACTTTGCCCCATACTCGTCTTCCATTTCGATTTTCGAATACCATTTTGCGCCTAACGGCGACATTGCAAATCAACTGAATGATGCGGCCGCAATCGAGACCACATGGCAAAGACGAGTGACGCCGCTTGCGACCATAACAAACCTTACATCAGATGGTTTCAGCACAGAACTCGTTCGCCAAGTCCTGAACAACCCGACAGCGAGAACCAATTTGGTCAACAATATTTATTACTTGGTCTCGACAAGAGGATATGGGGGTGTGACGATCGATTTTGAACAGGTAAGCGCCGCGGATCGTGATCTTTTCACTGGATTTTTGCGCCAGCTGAGAGATCGTCTTCAGGCGGGAGGGTATGTGCTGACGATAGCTGTTCCTGCAAAAACAAGCGATAATATTCCATGGCTGAGGGGCTATGATTACGGAGGGATCGGAGCAGTTGTCGATTATATGTTTATCATGGCTTATGATTGGCATCATGCCGGAAGTGAGCCGGGGCCTGTAGCGCCGATTACGGAGATCAGGAGTACCATTGAGTTTGCGATTGTGCAGGTGCCAAGCAGAAAAATCATCATTGGAGTTCCGCTCTACGGGTACGACTGGATCATCCCGTACCAGCCGGGCACTGTTGCTTCAGCCATTTCAAATCAAAATGCAATCGAAACAGCGATGAGGTACCAAACCCCGATCCAATATTCAGCCGAATACCAATCACCTTTTTTCCGATACCGTGATCAACATGGGCGGACGCATGAGGTATGGTTTGAAGATGTCAGAAGCATGAGCCAGAAAATGCTGATCGTCCGGGAATACGGACTGCAAGCCATAGGCGCTTGGCAGTTAACCTTGGGTTTCACGCCAGGCCCATGGCTTTTGCGGAAATTTTTTACGATCAGAAAGGTATGAAAAAGACACCAAAGCTTGGTGTCTTTTCAGGATTTAGTCCGGATACGTTTCATGAATCAATCATTTGTCCCTTGCGTGGCGTTGCGTTCCCATTTTACGATTAGTAGAGTCTGATCAAACACAGCGAGTGAGAGGGAGTAGTCAAAATGAAAACGGTATTGATTTTAAATTTTCCGGCGGAAGGCCATGTGAATCCAACCTTAGGCATCACAAAAGCATTTTCCGAGAAGGGATATGATGTCCATTATATTTCCACTGAAACATATAAAAAACGATTAGAAGCAGCGGGCGCAACTGTCCACCTTCACCGCGACCTGCTCCGAACAACACCTATTCAAATCGCTTCACCCAATGGAATTCTTGAGTTTCTTAAAATCCATATCAAAACCTCGCTGGACATTTTACATATCGTGAAAGACTTATCTAAAAGCATTCGATTTGATTTTGTTTATTTTGATAAATTCGGGGCGGGGGAATTGGTGAGGGATTTCTTAGATATTCCCGGAGTCTCTTCATCAGCATCCTTCCTGTTTGGCGAAGAGCATCTGAAAATCCTGCCGCTGCATCCGGAATCCGGAATCCCGCTTGAATTGGATCAAGAATGCGAAGACCTTTTGGCTCAAATGAAAGAAACGTACGGTGTTGCCCCGAAAAATCTGGTTCAATTCATGAACAATAAAGGGGAATTGAATGTCGTGTATACAAGCCGTTATTTTCAGCCTGAAAGCGATCGTTTCGGGGATGAATGTCTATTTATCGGTCCCAGCTTTCCAAAGAGAGCGGAAAAATCAGATTTCCCAATTGAACAGTTAAAAGATGAAAAGGTCATTTATATTTCAATGGGCACTGTTCTGGATCATACGGAGGAATTTTTCAACCTTTGTATAGATGCATTTTCTTGCTTTAACGGAAAAGTCGTTATCGCTGCCGGAGAAAAAGCGGATCTGGCCAAATTAAAGCAGGCGCCGGAAAACTTTATCATCGCCCCATATGTCCCTCAGCTGGAGGTTCTGGAGCATGCTGATGTTTTTATTACACACGGCGGAATGAACAGCGTAAATGAAGGCATCCATTTCAATGTGCCTTTGGTTGTATTGCCCCATGACAAGGATCAGCCAATGGTGGCGCAGCGTCTTTCTGAACTTCATGCAGGCTATGTCATCTCAAAAGAAGAAGTTGATGTGCAAAAATTAAAACAGGGCGTAGATGAGGTTTTGCATCACGATCAATATACGAAAGGGATCCAAAAAATCAATCAAAGCTTCCAAGAGTGCATGGACATGGATGAAGTGATAGAGCGGATGAATAAATTGATTCGTCAAAAAACCAAATAAGCAAAGAACTCCCGTCATTCAGGACGGGAGTTCGACATTTAAAACTCGATTTTAATCTTTTGAGCATCACTGATTTTCTGATGGTTGTGGTCAAAGACGTCACTTGTTGTGATTTCGATCCATTTGATCTCTTTTGCTTTTTTCTGATGAGACTCTTCATCATGGGCATGGCCGCTTGATGCGTTCACAATAAAACCAAGGTTTCCGGACTTCTCGGCTCCGGCTTCCAATTCCCCATTTAACTCTTCAAGATAAATGTCTTTGTTCCAATCAAAGGTTTCCCCTGTATTTGTTTTCATTAAGGCAATCGGCGCAACATTTACTTTCTTTGAAGATGTGTTCTTGATGTCAACGAAGACCTTAACGAAATCAAACTCCTCATCGTGTGTTAACACATGAAAATAATCAATCATGCTGTAGTCCGGACGCAAATGGATCAGCTTCATCTCTTTTACTGTTAACTCCACGTCGCCAATCTTGTAAGTTTGATTCACTTGCTTGATATCCTTTAAAACAGCTTTTCCTTTGTCATCAGAAAACGTTTGGCCCGCCTTCGTCAAAGATCGGTCATCGGTAACTTGGGAATTAGGCTGATACTCATCTCTGCTGTCTTTTTGAGATGATGTGCTCTGCGGAGCGGCTTTTACCTTTTGCTCATCGCCCGCATTTTGTTTTTCTGTATTGGCGTTTGACGAGCAGCCCGCAAGCATGACGATAAAAACAGCAATCGAAAGAATTCGTCTCATCATGATCCCTCCATTAAAAAGAGAGCCCGTCACTTTTATACAAGTAACGGGACACCTTGTATTCTATTACTTATCGTTAATCTTAATTTTGTATTGTAAAGCGTCGAAAACTTTTTTGGCGATTTCAGTATTATCAATTTGCCCTGCAAAATCCTCGCTAGACGGTCCGTACGCGTAGACGGGAACATCTTCACCAGTATGTCCGCTTGTCGTCCATCCAGTGTGGGAGCGTTTATTGAAAATCTCCTCGATCGCGTTATCGATTTCAAGCACTTCTTTCGTTTTTGCGGCTTTTTCAACAGATTGAATTTCTGATTTTGTTAAAGATAATTTCTTTTGGTCAATATACGTTTTTAATGTTTTTTCAACACCTGCGCCGTCAGCGATTTTTTCTGCCATAAAATCAGGTGTGCGTTTTGCGGCTTTAATAGGTTCGCTGAACCAGTTGTAGATGCCGTCCGCACCGATGGAATACCCGCCGGTTGAGTGGTCAGCCGTTGCGACAACCAATGTGTGCTTGTCTTTTTTGGCGAAATCAATAGCCGCCTTAAAAGCTTGTTCAAAGTCTTCCATCTCACTCATGGCGGCGACGATATCATTGTCATGTCCCGCCCAGTCAATCTGGCTGCCTTCCACCATGAGGAAGAAACCGTCTTTATTCTTGTTTAATTTGTTAATGGCGGTGTTTGTCATATCTTTTAATGAAGGAATATCCTTCGTGCGGTCAATCATTTTAGGCAGGCCGCCGTCAGCGAATAGGCCGAGAACTTGGCTGTCTTTATTTTTAAGCATGTTCTTGCGGTTATCCACATAGCTATATCCCGCTTTTTTGAATTCTTTGATCAAATTGCGGTCCTTTCGATCAAAATTGCTTTTTCCTCCGCCGAGAAGCACATCAATTTTGTGTTTGCCGTTTACCATTTCATCAAAATAGTCATCGGCAATCGAGTTCATGTTTTTCCGGCTGTGATTGTGGGAACCGAAAGAGGCCGGAGTGGCGTGTGTGATTTCTGAAGTGGCCACAAGTCCTGTTGATTTTCCTTTTTCTTTCGCTGCTTCAAGAACCGTCTTGACCTCTGACCCGTCGTTATCCACCGCAATCGCATTGTTATATGTTTTTACTCCAGCTGACATAGCCGTAGCCGCAGCTGCAGAATCTGTTACGTTTTGTTCTGGATCTTCAGGGTAAGTCGTTTGCTGGCCGACAAGGTATTGATCAAAAGCGGTAGGCTCTACAAACTTTGTCTTTTTATTATCCTTTAAATAACGATAAGCGGACGTATACGACACACCCATACCATCACCAATCAGAACGATCACATTCTTAATTTCGTCATGATTCCCCTTTTTCTTTTCCTTGGCGCTGGCTTCCGGCACACTGCCGCCGGCTAAGCTGCTGAACGCAATAGTTGATAAAAGCGCGATAGGCAGTAATTTCTTCGGGAATTTTTTCAACTGGATAACCTCCTAAAAATAGATGAATCTCAATGACAACCCCATTATATTTTTAAATTGTTAAGCGAATATGAATTGATTTTAAAGATTGGATTTACAAGAATAAGAGGGTCGCGGACAATGGGGCCCTTCCGACGGAGTGAGGACGAGCATATAAAAAGATCAGGCTGAATGCCTGCGGGGATAAGGGGGCAGAGAGACTTACCGGACAAGTTGCAAGCGGAAAGCAGGGACCTCTATGAGATTCCCCGCTTTTATTTAATGATTAAACAAGGTCTTTTCATTAAGGGAAAACTGACTCGCAGTAGCATGATTACCTTGCTTCCATATCACTTCAACCGTAATATCATGGCCTTCAAGCTCATGTTCATCTAACCGCTCTAAAAAAGAAACGGATGTCTCTTTTGCGCTTCCATCGCGGGAAGTGCCGCCGGAATAATCGCGCATGGGGATTTCAGTATGAGAACGTAACAGAACCTCATGATCTTTTTTCACAATCAGTGACTCGACATAAGTGTGGTCTGCTTGAGCCGTATCGCCTATCCAATAAAGATTGCCGCTGTATTCATTCGGTGCATCTTCATTTTTTGTGAAAACCGCTTCCCAATTCCGATCTTTGCTTTCTCCCTGCCAGTTCGGATACTCCAATCGCACATCATGAAACAGGTGATAGGAAAAAAAGATCAAGCAGAAAGCCACTAATAAAGATGCTGTGAAAATGAGAGGGTATTTATAATGACTGGACATAAAACAACTCCTATTCATTTAATAGAATTACCTTTGAAAAAAGAATTTCATCTCGAATGAAAATGCCGTTTTCAGCTTTCTTAGGAATCTCCGGCTTGAGTCGCCTCGCTTTTTCAACTGCATTCGGAAACAATGCGGTGAATTGATAGCCTCTCTTTTGATAAAACGCCATCGCATATACATTATCATTTGTTGTGATAAGCTTTATTCGTTGACAATGGGCAAGTTTAGCCGTCTCTTCAACCTGCTGCAGTAAAGCTGTGCCGATTCCTTTCTTTTCAATGATACTATCCAATGAAATGATTTCACAATCTTTTCCATCTATCGCGTATGTAATAAAACCGATGATTTGGCCATCCTCATCCAAAGCGGCATAGCCATCTATTTCATCACAGCGAAAAACGCCGCCAGAAATCACCATTTTGGGTGAACCCCAATGCTTGGCAAAAAAATCAGTCATCATATATTTCGGCAACTCATTGCTTGCGACAATCTGCATCGTAATCCTCCTTTTAGAAAATGTGCAATATACAATATATAACAATTAGAAAATAGATGTTGAGGTGACGGCATGAAAATCAACGATATCATGTATGGACAGCACCAAATAGACGGGGTGCTGGAAGAGCTTATCAAGAGCGCCCCGGTGCAAAGGTTAAAAGGAATCTATCAAGGCGGAGCAAGCTTTTTAGTCAATCGAAAGTGGGATGTGACACGGTATGAGCACTCTCTTGGCGTGATGCTTCTCATCAAAAAGCTGGGAGGAACGATAGAAGAGCAGATAGCGGGCCTGCTCCACGACGTATCACACACGGCTTTTTCCCATGTAGTGGATGTTGTCTTTGAAAATGAAGCGGAAGACTACCATGAAAATATCTTTCAACAAGTCATTGTTCACTCTGAGATTCCGGGGGTTTTAGAAAAACACGGTTATGATGCCGAAGAACTTTTAGCAGACAATACGAGATGGACATTGCTGGAACAGCCCGCACCAGAGCTCTGTGCTGATCGGACAGACTATACGCTGCGGGACATGTACCGATATGGACACATTAGTCTGCACGAAGCGCAAACCTTTTTGGATCATCTTATTGTGAGAAACGGAAGGATGTTTCCAGATCGTATTGAAGCCGCTGAATGGTTTGTCGGGGTATATTACAAGGAAGTAATTGATTTCTTTTTGAATCCCGTGAATGTATATGGCTATGAATACTTAGCACGAACGTTGAAGGCCGCGCTGCGTCACAATGTCATATCCGCGGATGATCTGCTGAAAACGGATCAAGAAGTACTCGACATCCTGCACGCATCCAAAAATGAAGAAGTGCTGAGCTTGCTTACACATATTCATCCCCGCGTTCAACTGAAAGAAGATGACACTCAGTACGATTTCCATCTAAAAAAGAAAATGCGCCTCATCGATCCATCTGTTTTTCATCATGGCAAATGGGTCAAATCCTCAGCTGTTTCTGAAAACATCAGAAAATGGGGCGAGTCCGCTTATCAAAAAGCGAAAAAAGGTGTGTATATAAAAATATTACATCACTAATAGCCGCGTAAAAGCGGCTTTTTTCATGTTTGGCTTTGCAAACAAGAGGGAATAGTACAAACTGCGGGAACGTTTTATGAGAATATCAGCGTATTTACATAATTCGGGGGTATAGTATCCTCGGGAGGAGCATGTTTGCTTGCAGATATGCGATTTTATTGTCTGAGGGCAAAAGTACAGCAAAAAATGAAGCAAAGGAGAATGAACATGATAGTCACTAAAAAAGCACTCGGAATTCTGATGTTATCTCTTATTTTTGTTTTATCAGCTTGCGGCAATAACAATAGTACGAAAGACAACACTCATGAAAATCATTCAGAATCGTCATCACATGAAGAGATGGAGCATTCCGGATCAGCTGACGTCCCAGAGGGATTACACGAATCTGAACATCCGAAATATAAAGTAGGAAGCCAAGTGGTCATTAATGCATCTCATATGAAAGGCATGAAAGGCGCCGAAGCTACAGTGACCGGCGCCTATGATACAACGGCGTATGTGGTCTCATACACTCCGACAAACGGGGGACAGCGGGTGGATCATCACAAATGGGTGATTCAAGAAGAGCTCAAAGACGCGGGAGATCAAACATTAAAACCCGGAGACCAGGTGATCTTAGAGGCTTCCCATATGAAAGGCATGAAGGGAGCAACAGCAGAGATCGAATCCGCCGATAAAACAACCGTGTACATGGTTGACTATACATCGACAACAAGCGGCGAAAAAGTGAAAAATCATAAATGGGTCACAGAAGACGAGCTCTCAGCTAAATCATAAAAAAAATCCTCCTGTTACAAGGAGATTTTTTTGCTGTCTGAACAGGTCTTGTTAAAGAAATCAAGGCAAACAGGACAGCGATAATGACAATCGATCCGCCGCACCAGGCCGTTGAGACAACAGTACCTGTCTGATCCAATACAATACCGCCAATGGCTGAGCCAAGGGCAATTCCGACTTGAAGGGCAGACGTATTAAAGCTTTGCTGAATATCAGACGAATCTGGCGCAATTTCAATTAAATAGCTTTGCTGAGCAGGCGCGAGACTCCAGCTCAGCAGTCCCCAAATCACCATGACAGGCAAAAAGAAAACCAAAGACGATGTTGACAGCGGCAGTAAGAACATAATGACGGCAAAGGAACCGGTCACCAGCAAAATGCTCTTAAACGAACCAAGCCGGTCAGAAAGCGCCCCCCCGAAAGGACCTCCACACACAGCAGATATCCCGAAAAGGAAATAACAAATGCTGACCCAGAAAGAGCTCAGGTGAAGAGTTTCTTCTAAAAACGGCGCAAAGTAGGCGTATAGCGTGTAGTGTCCGGCTAAAGTAAACATCGTGACAAGGTGTGAACTCGCGATTTTTAAATTGCCAATCGTCTTGAGCTGCTCCCGGAAAGGAATCATTTTCTCCGCTGGTATTCTTTCAAAGAAGATCGAAATAATCAGCATGGAAACCAGCGCCAACAGGCTAATGCCAAGGAATAAAATACGCCAGCCGAAGGAATCGCTGATTAAGATTCCGAGCGGCACGCCTAATGCGATAGCGGAACTGAATCCCATAAAAATGATGCCGATTGCGCGCGCTCTGTATTCAGGCGCTACAATTTTCGGAGCGATCGTTAAGGAAAGCACAACAATCAGCCCTGTACTCATCGCAGCCAATACCCGTGATACCATAAGCGTCGCAAAGTTAGGGCTAAAATAGGCGACAAGATTGCTAAGGAAGAAAACAAATAAGGCTATTAAATATAAACGCTTGCGCTCAATCTTCGCAGTCAATGCCAAAAGCAGCGGCCCTGACACTGCATATCCCAGCGCAAACACACTGATCAGCTGCCCGGCTGAGACAATGGAAATGTCTAAATCATTTGCGATCTGAGGAAGAATTCCTCCCACAATTAACTCAACCAATCCGACTGCAATCGTAGAAGCTGCAAGCAGGAAAACTTTAAAATTCATAACAAACTCCTTTACTGAAATGTTTTGACAAATAAAAAAATCCTGATTACAAAAAATGTCATAAACAAATTTTGTAATCAGGATTTTACGGTTCCTGGTAGACACCCTCAAACCATATTATTGAGGTTATACAAGTGATAATAGCTATATTGAATTGATTCGTTTCCGTTGATGAGTGTATCACATTATGAATGAATCTTCCATAGAAACATTTGCAAAGCGGTGAACTGGACGAGAATATGATTGTATTTATTTTATAAAAGTATAGACATTTAAAAATAAATGCCTATAATATCAATTGTAAGCGTTTTAATCACAAGGGGGGATAGAAGTTGAAAAAAATATTACTTGCGTGCAGTTCAGGAATGTCGACCAGTTTATTGGTGACAAAAATGAAGGAATACGCACAATCCATCGGAGAGGAAGCGGAGATTTGGGCAGTCGGGCAAGATAGAGCGAAAGAAGATATGAAAAAAGCGGATGCGGTATTGATCGGCCCGCAAATGAGCTTTCTGAAAAGCGAACTGCAAAAAGAAGCGGATCAATACAACATTCGGGTTGAAGTCATTGACATGATGGCCTATGGAATGGCAGATGGCAAAAAAGCGTATGAGCAAGCATTGTCATTAATGGAGAATCAATAATGGAACAGATGAAAATCACAGATTTAACAGACGAACAAATCAGTTTTCAGCTCATCCTGCACAGCGGCAATGCCAGAAGCTCCATCATACAATCACTGCGTGCCTACAAGGAAGGGAACAAGGAGGAGGCGGATGCCCTCATTACAAAGGCTGATCAGGATTTATCCGCGGCCCATGACATTCACTTTCAAATGATACAGAAAGAATCAGGCGGGGACGCGGCAGCATTCTCCTTGCTGCTTATGCATGCGGAGGATCACCTGATGTCAACATTGACCATGAAAGAATTAGTGAAAGAGCTGCTTGATCTCTTTCAAACAAAGAATCTATAAAAAATCGGGGTGGATAGGGTGTTCGAGAAAATCAGCCAATTCCTTGTTCCAATTGCAGGGAGGTTAAACAATAACCGCTATTTGCAAGTGCTGCGAGACGCGTTTATGCTGGCCTTCCCGCTGACGATATTCGGGTCCATTTTTGTGGTCTTGACGAACCTGCCGTTTTTAAACAAAATCATGAATGCCTCAATGCTTACATCGTTTCAGTCTCAATTCGGCATTGCCTCCACGGCGACTATGGGCATTATGTCTGTCTTTGTCGTATTCGGGATAGGCTATTACCTGTCAAAAAGCTATCAGGTCGAAGCCGTCTTCGGGGGCGCGATCGCTTTAGTTTCCTTTTTGCTTTTAACGCCATTTATCGTTCAGCCGGAAACAGGAGATGCCATTACAGGGGTTATTCCGGTCGACCGTCTCGGTGCAAAAGGGATGTTTCTGGGCATGATTACGGCTTTTCTTTCTGCCGAAATCTACAGAAGAATCGTTCAAAAAAACCTGACGATCAAAATGCCTGCCGGTGTTCCGCCTGCAGTAGCAAAGTCGTTCGCCGCACTTATTCCGGCCTTTATTACCTTGACCGTGTTTTTGCTGATTAACGTTCTGGTGACTCAGCTTTTTAAAACAAATATGCACGACGTCATTTATCATGCGATTCAGGCTCCGCTTGTCGGACTTGGAAGCGGTATCATTCCGACGCTGATTGCTGTGTTTTTCATTCAAATCCTTTGGTTTTTCGGCCTGCACGGACAGATCATTATCAATTCTGTGATGGACCCGATTTGGAATACACTGCAGGTAGAAAACCTTTCTGCTTACACGGCGGGAAAAGAAATCCCTCATATTATTTCAAAACCGTTTATGGAGATTTATACAGTAGGGATGGGCGGAACCGGGATGACGCTTGCGATCGTCTTTACCATACTCATATTCATGAAAAGCAGGCAGATGAAGCAAGTATCAAAACTCGGCCTGGCTCCCGGTATTTTTAATGTAAACGAACCGATTATATTCGGGCTTCCGATTGTCATGAATCCGATCATTATTGTGCCTTGGGTTTTGGCGCCGATGGTTGTTACGCTCGTCACCTATCTGGCCATGTCAGCCGGGCTCGTTCCGCCTCCGACTGGTGTTACGGTCCCATGGACGGTTCCATTATTCATTAATGGCATCATGGCAACGAACTCGATCATGGGGGGCGTGATGCAGCTTGTCAATCTGCTGATTGTCTTCGTGATTTGGTTTCCGTTCCTAAAAGCAATGGATAAATTACATCTTGCAAAAGAAAAAGAACAGGCTGTACAGGAAACAGCTGCCCAGCAAAATGATAACAGCATCAAAATGTGACATAAGGGGAGAGAGACTTGGCACAGACAAAACAATATCGTTTTCCACATGATTTTTGGTGGGGCTCATCCGCTTCAGCAACACAAACAGAGGGTGCCGCCGATCGAGACGGAAAAGGGCAGAATATATGGGATTATTGGTTTGAAAAAGAACCACATCGTTTTTTTAACCGTGTCGGACCTGCAACGACATCTCAATTTTACGATCATTATAAAGAAGATATCAGGCTGATGAAGGAGCTTGGCCACAACTCGTTCCGGATGTCAATTTCCTGGTCGCGTTTAATACCGGACGGAACAGGCGAAATCAACGCTGAAGCTGCAGATTTCTATGCGGGAGTCATCGATGAGCTGATCGCTAATGGAATAGAGCCTTTTGTCAATTTGTTTCATTTCGATATGCCGATGGAACTTCAAAAAAGTGGCGGCTGGGCAAACAGAGAAACCGTTGCCGCCTATGAAAACTATGCGAAGTCAAGCTTCCATTTGTATGGCGACCGGGTGAAAAATTGGTTCACGCATAATGAACCGATCGTTCCCGTAGAAGGCGGATACTTATATGATTTTCATTATCCAAACAAGGTCGATTTCAGAGAGGCTGTCCAGGTCGGGTTTCATACGATGCTATCAAGTGCCCGTGCCATTCGGGCTTACAGGGAAATGAAGCAAGACGGGAAAATTGGCATTATCTTAAATTTGACCCCTTCATACCCGAGAAGCGGCCATCCGGCGGATGTAAAAGCGGGGGAAATAGCGGACGCGTTTTTTAACAGATCCTTTTTAGACCCTTCTGTCAAAGGGGAATTCCCAAAAGGCCTGGTTGAGATTTTGAAGAGCGAAGGCTTTGTGCCCGACTATAAGAAAGAAGATCTTGAGGTTATCAAACACAATACGGTTGACCTGTTGGGCGTGAATTATTACCAGCCGAGACGTGTAAAAGCAAAAGAACATCTTCCGAATCCCGATGCGCCTTTCTTGCCGGACAGGTATTTTGATCCTTACGTCATGCCGGGGCGCAAAATGAATCCTCATCGCGGATGGGAGATTTACGAAAAAGGCGTTTATGATATTTTGATCAATCTAAAAGAAAACTACGGGAACATTGAGTGCTTTATATCGGAAAACGGCATGGGAGTCGAAGGTGAGGAACGCTTCAGGGACGAACAAGGCATCATTCAAGATGATTACCGGATCGAGTTTATAAAAGAGCACCTCAAATGGATTCACCGTGCCATACAGGAAGGATCAAACGTAAAAGGTTATCACTTATGGACGTTCATGGACAACTGGTCTTGGACAAATGCCTATAAAAACAGATACGGATTTGTATCAGTCAATCTCGAGAAAGACGGAGAAAGGACCGTCAAAGAGAGCGGAAAATGGTTCAAAAAGATTGCGGAGCAAAACGGTTTCTAGATTTACAGATCTTCCGGCAATCATCATGATGATGAGAGTTCACAGCAAAGCCGCAACATTGATGAAACAGGGAAAAGAACTTATGATATCCGTAATAGCTTATGTGATATCAAACTCTAATAGCTGCCGGAGGATACCAATGAATAAATACGAAATCATCGCAAATGAAATGAGAAATAGAATCAAAAATAACGTCTATCCGATCGATCAGCCGATTCCCGATGAAGTATCTCTTGCAAAAGAGTTCAACTCAAGCCGCATGACGATGAAAAGAGCCTTGGATAATTTGGTTGCTGAAGGGCTTCTGTTCAGAAAACGAGGCCATGGCACGTTTATTATTCAATCAGCGATACAGGATGACCATGTCCATGTGGTCAGCAATGAAATCCTCGGATTGACCAACTTGCTGAAAGATAAGGAAATCAAAAGCAAGGTCATTCAGTTCGAAGTGCAATTTCCCACAGAGGAAGTGGCCGCTCATTTGTCCATTGATCAGAAAACCCCGGTTTATTATGTCGTACGGCTGCGGATTGTAGAGGGAGAGCCCTATGTATTGGAAAAAACATTTATGCCGACTCATTTAATACCTGGCATTAATGATGATGTTCTTCATGACTCGGTCTACAACCATATCACAAACGGGCTGCAGCTGAAAATCGCCGGATCGCATCGGAAAATCAGGGCCTGTAAATCTGATCATATTGACCAGGAGCATCTGGGCTGTAAACAAGATGATCCAATTCTCGAAGTCGAACATGTGGGCTTCTTAGATAACGGCATTCCATTTGAGTATTCCTTTTCGCGTCATCGGCATGACAAGTTTGTCGTCACTTCGGTAAACATACGGCGCTGATCGCAAAGACAACAAGGAGGCCATCTGTATGCTTGGCGGTATTGAAGGAGGCGGCACAAAATTTGTTTGTGCCGTCGGCAAAGAAGATGGAACGATCATCGACCGAGTAGAGATCCCGACAACGATGCCGGATGAAACATTAGAGAAAGTGTTTCAATATTTTCGCCCATTCTCATTACAGGCCATCGGCATCGGTTCCTTTGGTCCCGTTGATACCAATAAAACCAGTGAAACATACGGAACCATTAGGGCCACGCCGAAAGACGGCTGGAGACACTATCCCTTTTTGCAAACCGTTAAGAATGTAATGAACATCCCAGTCGGTTTTAGTACGGATGTCAATGCTGCGGCGCTGGGTGAATTCCTTTTTGGTGAAGCGAGGGGTCTCAACAGCTGCATGTATATAACGATAGGCACTGGCATTGGGGCGGGCGCAATTGCAGAGGGCCGGCTCCTTCAGGGGCTGTCACATCCAGAGATGGGCCATATTTATATCCGGAGACACCCGGATGATGTATACCAAGGGATTTGTCCGTATCATAAGGATTGCTTTGAAGGCTTGGCATCCGGTCCCGCTATTGAAGCGCGCTGGGGGGAAAAAGCTGCTGATTTATCAGATATACCCCAAGTCTGGGAACTGGAAGGATACTATATTGCCCAAGCGCTGGTTCAATATATTTTGATCCTTGCGCCTGAAAAAATCATTCTTGGCGGCGGGGTCATGAACCAGCAGCAAGTGTTTCCTTATCTTTATCAATATGTGCCGAAAATCATGAACGGATACCTTTATTTTTCTGAATTATATGAAAATATAAACGAATATATTGCACCTCCATGTTTGGGCAGTAACGCCGGGATCATCGGCACGTTTGTTTTAGCGGCTCAGGCCTTACAGGATTCATTTGCAGCCGGGGAGGTGCAATCATGAAGCACCCTTTATTTTTGGAGCCTGTCTTTAAAGAAAGATTATGGGGAGGAACAAAGCTTCGTGACGTTTTCGGCTACGCGATCCCCTCGGAAAAAACAGGTGAGTGCTGGGCCGTCTCTGCACATGCCAATGGCTCATCGGCTGTTAAAAACGGCCCGCTGGCTGGAAAGACACTTGACCAAGTGTGGCAGGAACATCCGGAGATTTTCGGTTTTTCAGATGGAAAGGTGTTTCCGCTGCTTGTAAAGCTGCTGGACGCCAATATGGATCTTTCCGTGCAAGTCCATCCTCACGATGATTATGCAATAATGCATGAAAACGGCGATCTCGGGAAAACGGAGTGCTGGTATATTATTGATTGCAAAGATGACGCCGAACTGATTTTGGGCCACCACGCAAGTACAAAGGAAGTATTTAAACGGAGAATGGAAAGCGGCGATTGGAACGGACTGTTGAGACGCCTCAAAATCAAGCCGGGAGATTTCTTTTATGTCCCAAGCGGTACGCTCCACGCTTTGTGTGAGGGAACACTTGTCCTTGAAATTCAGCAAAACTCTGATACAACGTATCGCGTTTACGATTATGACCGCTGCGATGATAAAGGCCAAAAAAGAACGCTTCATATAGAAAAAGCCATGGAAGTCATAACGATACCGCATACCGATACAATCCATACACCGGCAGTCGAAGAAGTCGGTAATGCCCAAATCACCGTTTATGTACAAACGAATGAGTTCTCCGTGTACAAATGGAGGATTAAAGGCCGAGCTGTTTTTCCTTCTTATCAAACTTATTTGATGGGGAGTGTCCTGAAGGGATCAGGACGAATTGTCATGAATGATATTCAGTACGAGTGCAATACAGGCGCACACTTTATTTTGCCTGCGCATTTTGGCGAGTTTTCAATAGAAGGAACATGTGAAATGATGATATCTCATCCTTAATGAATGGAGGAGTTGCAATTGTTTAAGAAACATACGATCTGTCTGCTCCTGATCGTTTTACTTGCGTCTGCTGTTCTGGCAAGACCAATTGAAGCGCATACTGTGTATCCTGTGAATCCTCATGCACAGCAGACCACAAAAGCAGTGATGAATTGGCTTGCTCATCTGCCCAACCGAACAGAAAACAGAGTCCTTTCCGGGGCGTTTGGGGGTTACAGCCATGACACATTTTCTATGGCTGAGGCTGATAGAATCCGAAGTGCAGCAGGACAATCACCTGCTATTTATGGCTGTGATTATGCAAGAGGATGGCTTGAAACAGCAAAGATTGAAGATTCGATTGATGTCAGCTGTAACAGCGAGCTGCTATCATATTGGAAAAGCGGAGGAATCCCGCAAATCAGTTTGCATCTGGCGAATCCTGCTTTTCAGTCAGGGCATTTTAAAACACCGATTACAAACGATCAGTACAAAAACGTATTAGATTCTTCAACAGCGGAAGGGAAGCGGCTGAATGCCATGCTTAGCAAAATTGCTGACGGACTTCAAGAACTGGAGAACCAAGGCGTGCCTGTTCTGTTCAGGCCGCTGCATGAAATGAACGGTGAATGGTTTTGGTGGGGACTTACATCATACAATCAAAAGGATCAAGAAAGAATGTCCCTCTATAAACAGCTCTATAAAAAAATCTATCATTATATGACCGAGACAAGAGGTCTTGATCATTTGCTTTGGGTTTACTCTCCCGACGCCAACCGGGATTTTAACACCGACTTCTACCCGGGTGCGTCTTATGTAGATATTGTCGGGTTAGATGCATATTTCCAAGATGCCTATTCGATTAACGGATACGACCAGCTAATAGCGCTTAATAAACCATTTGCCTTTACTGAAAGCGGCCCGCAAATTGCAAACGGCACCTTTGATTACAGCCTGTTGATCAATGCAATAAAACATAAATATCCTAAAACCATTTACTTTCTGGCTTGGGATGATGAGTGGAGCCCGAGTGCAAACAAGGGCGCTTCAGCTTTATATAACGACAGCTGGACACTTAATAAGGGAGAGATATGGATCGGTAATTCTTTAACGCCTATTGTTGAATGATTAGGAAGTACACATTAAGAAGGTGCTCATGAATTTCTTGGGCATCTTCATACCCTGATCAGGCAATCATGTCGCTACTCGCTTATGTCTAATGGTAAGTGTACGATGCGATAAAGTATACACATGAAAAAATGTGAGAGAATGAAACAAAAAAATATACAAAAGGTGTTGACCTAATAAAATACACATGGTATATTATTAATCGTCGCTGATGAACAGCACACAACAACACGAAAAACAAAAAAGTTTTTCAAAGGTGTTTACAAGTTTTCAAAAACGTGTATAATAAGAAAGGTCGAATTGAGAAAAGGTTCGATTGCCGAAAAAAACGTTTTAAAAAACTTCTTGACTTCAACATCAAACGATAGTATGATAGTTAAGTCGCTTGATAAGCGCCCGTAGCTCAATTGGATAGAGCGTTTGACTACGGATCAAAAGGTTAGGGGTTCGACTCCTCTCGGGCGCGCCATTATAAAATACCACGCGGGTGTAGTTTAGTGGTAAAACCTCAGCCTTCCAAGCTGATGTCGTGAGTTCGATTCTCATCACCCGCTCCATTATTG